>JAQWJE010000015.1 GCA_029248525.1 Candidatus Binatia bacterium | reverse complement strand
ACCGGCGACGATTTCAAGGAAGCCAAGCGCCTGCCGGCAGGCGAGCTGACGCACTGGAACACCTGGGGCAACCACAAAAGCTGAATTGTGCCCCCGACGAACTGCCGAAACGCCCGCCCGCTTTTGCCGGCGGGCGTTTCTATTTGAGGGGCGCTCCCCTACCGCAACTCGAGATACTCTCGACGGGCTCTCTCACTTTGTGAGTCGATGATGCGCGAGTTGCCAGCTTCGGCCGGCGTTGTGCGCAAAGAGTTCATGGCAGGCGAGGAAAAAAAGCGACCATCGATTGAACCAACGGTGCGCCTCCGAACTCCCATACGTCGTCGTCAAAACATCGGTAATATGGGATCTTCGAGCGATCAGATTCTCGTGCCAATGAAGCGCCGTCTGCGCGTAATGAAGCCCGGAAAGAGGCAGGGTTGCCTCAACCGCAAACGGAATTTCGAGATGGTCGAGAAGATCGTGGGTCGGCATCATACCGCCGGTAAAAAAATGTCGACCCATCCAGTTATCTTCGCCTTCAGTCTCGTAGGGGTAGAAAAATTCCGGGTGCGAGAAGACATGCAAAAATAGTTTGCCTTCCTCTCGCAACCACGGGTGAATGCGGTTCAGCAGGCTTTCCCAGTTTCGCATATGCTCGAACATCTCGACCGAAACCACCCGGTCGTATTCCCGGCTCTCGGGGGCCGTGAACGTATTCATATCAGCCGTCAGCACTGCGAGGTTGGAAAGACCGCGCGTGGCCGCCTGCCCGTCGATAAAATATTTTTGGCTCGCAGAATTCGACACCGAAGTGATCTGCGAATTCGGATAGCGCTCGGCCATATAGAGACTCAGCGATCCCCACCCGCAGCCAAGCTCGAGGACCTCCTGGCCATCCGCCAATTCGGCGTTGGTCGCGGTAAGATCGAGCATCGCGGTCTCGGCCTCGTCAAGGGTCTCTGTTCCCTTCGGGTAGAAAGCCGAGCTATATTTCAGCTGTGCACCGAGGCAGGCCTGAAAAAAAGCGGCCGGAACCTCGTAGTGCTGCTCGTTTGCTTCGTCCGCAGCAATAGCGACCGGACTCGCGCGCATCTCCTCAACCCACCTGCGCAGAACCGGAAGGCGCCCGTCTGCGAGCCTGAGCACCTCCTCCGACTCGCGCTGGCGCACCAACCTCCGGATACCCCAACGGACGGCCGGCTGCGGGAACCAGCCACGCTCAGCAATATCGGTGATCAAGAACTACCGCCGGCATCTTCGGCAGGACCGGTAGGGGTTCGGGGCTTGAGGACCTCGAGGGCCCGCTCCCGTGCTTCTTTGTAGTCCACGCACGGAGGCGGGTAGCCGGTTTTCTCCAGCAGCTGTGGGTCGAGGTGGGGCTCGTGAACCGAGGCGCCCTCAACGTCTCGGAGTTCGGGAACATATTTTCGTATGAAAGTGCCGTCTGGATCAAACTTCTTGGACTGCAGGTAGGGATTGAAAATGCGGAAATAAGGCGCGGCATCGGTTCCGGTCGAAGCGCTCCATTGCCAGCCGCCATTATTTGGCGCCAGATCACCGTCGAGCAGCCGCTGCATGAATACTTTCTCTCCCTCTCGCCAATCGATCAGAAGAATCTTGGTCAAATGCATCGCGCAGATCATCCGCAAGCGATTGTGCATCCATCCTGTCGTCGCCAATTGCCTCATCCCGGCGTCGACAATGGGAAAACCTGTTTCGCCCTCGACCCATTTCTCCAGCAGAGCGTCCTTGTCTCCCGGCCAGACGAAATCATCGAACGACCGGCGAAAGGGCCTGTGCGCCACGTGGGGAAAATGGTGAAGAATCGAGAAGTAGAACTCGCGCCAACAAACTTCGTCGAGAAAAGTCCCCGCCTGCTTGACCCGCTTCCGATTCTCTTCGCCCAAATCTGCGGAAGGTTTTTTTGTATCAATGGTCGACAGGTCCAGTCCCAGAACTCGCTCCACTCCGAAAAACACCCGGCGTGGCGAGATGGTTCCGTACTTCAAATGCGGGGAGAGCCTGGAAGTTCCCTCGACATCCGGGAAATCCCGAGTGTCCTTGTAGCGAAACACTTTCCCATCCAGAAAAACCTCAAGTGCGGCCAAAGCGGCCTTCTCTCCCGCATCCATGGTCGGGAACGTGCCTGGGTAACCCAAATCTGCAGCTTGCGGAAAATCGAGCGATGCAACGTCATGAGCTTTGACGGGCCGCAGACCGTCGAGACCGGGAAACTCGCGAGCACGCCGTTTCGGCTGGGTACGCCATCTCCTCGCAAAGGGAGAGAAGACAACGAAAGGCGAGCCGTCGTCTTTCACGACAGCCTCGGGTGGGACCAGCAGGTGATCCTCGCAAATCGCCACCTCGATGCCGCGTGCCGCAGCGCTCGTGCGGATCGCCTCGTCCCGACGCACGGCATAGGGGCTGTAGTCTCGGTTCCAGCAAAGAAGTCCGGCGCTCACGTCCTCGCAAAACGTTGCGACTTCGGATGCGATATTACCGCGCCGTAAATATAGCTGACTGCCCGCAGCCTCAAGCTCTTTGGCGAGCGCGTTGAGGTTATCGAGAAGAAATTGGACCCGAGGCCCACCGGTGTCCTCGCGACCCAGCAAATCCTCATCAAAGACGAAGAGCGGATAAACTTCGTCACCCCGGTCGATCGCTTCGAGAAGAGCCGTATTGTCGTCCAGGCGTAAATCCCGACGGAACCAGTGGACCGCAGTCAACCCCATGAACCTCTCTCCCCCTCCCCCGCGTGCGGAGGCTCTTTCTTAACCCAGACGGGTATTTTCTCCGAGCAAAAGTCCCAGAGCCTCGGATCGGAGAGCTCGATCTTCTACGAACTCCCCGCGAACCGCTGTGGTGCGCATCGAAGCCGATTCCTGCCGAGCCCCGCGTCCACTCATGCACATATGCCGTCCATCAAGCACAACGGCAACGCCACGCGCACCCAAATGCTCCATCATCAGGTCGGCGATCTGGCTACCCAGACGCTCTTGGATCTGCGGGCGACGTGCGACCTCGTCCACTGTCCGTGCAATTTTACTGAGGCCGACGACTTTCTCGCCTCCCGGCTGGTAGGCGACTTGCGCGCGTCCGTAGAATGGCAACAGATGGTGTTCACAAACCGAGGTGAACTCGATATCCCGCACCACGATCAGATCCGATGCGGCGCCCTCATGGTCGAACAGCTTGCCAAGGTGGCGGCCAGGCTTCTCGAAAAGCCCCCCGAAGAGTTCCGCGTACGAGCGTGCTACCCGGGAGGGAGTATCCACGAGGCCCTCCCGATCCGGATTCTCTCCAATCGCGAGCAGAATCTCCCGGACCGCCGCCTCAACTCGTGGTTGGTCCACAGACCGAAGCGCGGGTTTTGCTTTGGGCTCGGCAACGACGAGCTTTGGGGAAGGCTTGCCGTTGGCCCGGCGGAGCTTTCCCAGGTCAGGCTGCCTCGGCATGATCCACTTGTCCTTGCTCCGCCATGACGGTGCGCATCACCAATTCGCGCAAGTAGTCCTCGCCGATCCCGAGCGAATCACAGATGCGCGGGAAAGAAAGGAACCATGACCCATCAGGGTCCTGAATCCAGGCCAATGCGGCATTGGCCTCGCTTCGCTGGTTCCGCAGCGGTGACGCATGGTGGCGTACAGCGCAGGAAACAGCGTCGAAGAGGATTGCGCGGGCGAGGGAGCGCTCGGGCGAGTCCCCGACCTGCCCACCACTGTGGGGCATCTGGCAAGCATCCACCGCCCCGGCGAGGATCATCCCTTCGCTGATGCGGTCCACTTCCTGCGGGTTCAAACGGGATTTCGTCTGCGGCATTTCAAAAGGTGACATCAGGCATTCCTCCTTGGTTCCTTACGATGAGGTGTGTGAAACGTTCAAAACGTTCATAACGTTCATAACGATCTCTCGTCAAGAGGATTCTCCGACAAATTTATTGTTTTCGGATTGTAATATCGTGAAAAACATTCAAACTCGCCCAATGGAACCGGAACTCAAGTCCTTTTTAAGCCCTCGAGACCTCGCCCGGGCCATCGGGGCCAGCGAATCTTCCCTGAAGCGATGGGTCGATGACGGCCGAATCCGTGTAAGTCGAACCGCTGGCGGCCACCGACGAATTCCCCTGACCGAGGCGGTTCGCTTTATTCGTGCGGCCGGAATCACCCTCGCGGACCCGGAGAGAATTGGTTTGCCCGCCGTCAGCGCCTCAGGCGCTCGCACCACGGACGCTCTCCCCCGGGAGTGCTCCGAAATGTTCCGCGAATTACGTGGACCCGAGGTCGAGCAGCGATTGTTCGCCGCTTTCCTCGCGGGCGCGTCCGTGGCCGAGATCTGCGATGGGCCCATTCGAATTTCCCTTCAGCATGTCGGCGAGATTTACCATGACGACCCGACCGGGATCGCCATCGAGCACACCGCCGTCGAGCATTGCGTGCGGGCCCTCAACACGATTCGAAACGTGATCACGGCACCCGAGCGCACCGCCCCCCTCGCGATCGGCGGTGCTGTCGCCGGCAACCCATACGTGCTCCCCTCGCTAAGTGTCGCTGCCGTGCTTGAGGAATTGGGGTTCCGAGCCATCAATGCCGGGGCCAACCTGCCCCTCGATGCGCTCGCGCCCATGGCCACTTCGCATCAGGCAAAGATCATCTGGCGAACCTCCAACGACACCCTCGACGCAAAAGCACAGAAAGCCGAGCTCGAGGGATTGCGGGAGCTGACTTCAAAATGCGGCGGGACGTCGGTGGTCGGCGGCGGCGGGTTCGATGCCGATCTGGCACAGAAGTATAATGCACATTCCTTCGATTCCATGGTCGAATTCAGCGGATTCGCTCGAGGATTTCTGGCAATCACCGGCGAGACCGTCTCGCGAGACGAACGCGCGCTCGCCAACTGAAGCAAGGCTTCCATCGATCTGATCATGCAAAACGAAGAGTACACCGCCAAGCCGATCCGGAATGCTGTGGCCATCCACACCGAGATCGAAGTCCCGACAGACCGGCAGGCCACCTGGGACATTCTGGTCGATCTGCAGTTGCAGCCCGAGTGGATGAAAGACGCTCTCTCCATCGAAAAATTGACAGACGGGCCCGTTGGAGTGGGAACTATCATGCGTGTGCCGACGCAGATTCTCTTTCTTCGCACGACCGACCATATGGAGGTCACGGAATTCGAACCTCTCCAGAAATGGTCGGTGAAACACGTCGGTCTCGTGACAGGCGAGGGAACCTTTACCCTCCACGACCGTGCCGGAACGCCGGGGACAGCCGTGCATTGGGATGAGCGGCTTTCAGCGCCCCTGGGTGCCTTGGGCCGTTTGGGGATGACCTTGTTTCGACCGGCACTTCGGCACCAATTCCATAGCGATCTGGTCCGATTCAAGAAGCTCTGCGAGAACGCCGCCTGAAGCCCGCGAGCTTCTCTAGAAACCGGAACGGGACAAGGGTAGGTTTCTCGAAGACCTCTCATGCATGATTCCACCCCACTTCCTGCCGGCAAAGAACAAGCTTTCCTGGCCGATATCGCGCAGCCGGCACTATTGATTCGTGGAAACCTCGTCCTCGCGATGACTCCGGAAGCAGGCTTTCTCTTCGGTTACCGAAAAGCGACGGAATTCGATCCGGCACCGCTCGGATCCCTTCTCGGAGAATCGATCGCCGACCGGATCATTCGAGCCGACAAACAGATTCCAACCAGTTTCCCGATCACCATCGAGCGCGCTGGTCGGATTCGCCAGAGTGCGATGGCCACAAAAGTCTCCTTGCCCGACCCTGAGTGCTCCGTGCTCCTGATCACGGTCAAGCACCGGAGCATGTTGGATATTATTTCCAACGAGTACCGCAGTCTCATCGACACGCTCCCCGATTTGGTGATCGTCCACGACGAATTGGGCACGATCCTGTTCGCCAATACTGTCGCCTCACAAGTTCTCGACATTTCCATCGCCAATCTCGTGGGAACCAACGTACTCGACCTCTTGTCCCCCGAAGAACTGATTGCCGCGCGTCAACGCGGGAAGGATCGTCTGAAAACCGGGGCCGATAAATTTTTTGGCTACCAACTGCGCCGGCAAACAGCCGAGGGTGAGGCCATCGACCTTGATATTCGCTCGATGCCCTTTTGGAAGGACGGCGTGCGTGACCTCGTCCTCGTCGTCGGGAAAAATGCGACGCCAGACGAGAGCCGGCAGATCCGCCTCGAAACCGCCCGCCTGCGAGCCGAAGCGGATAGTGCATCCAAGAGTGCGGTGCTTGCCCAGACCAGCCACGAGATACGGACGCCTCTGAACATCGTATTCGGCATGATCGATATGGCCCTCGATCAGACCATTTCCCCAACCGCGAGCGGGTACCTTACCATGGCCCGCTCGGCCGCGCGGACCCTGCTCTCGCTGCTCGATGATTTTCTCGAATTCTCGAAGCTGGAGGCGGGCAAGCTTACTCTCCGGGAATCCTTCTTCTCGCCGGAAGAAGTCATCCGAGAGGCCTGCGCTGGGCTCGAACTACTGGCCAAAGAAAAAGACCTGCACCTGCGTCTGGTGATCGATGCCAAGCTACCCCCACGGCTATTCGGAGATGCTGGCCGACTCCGCCAGATCATCGCCAACCTGACAACCAACGCCATCAAATACACCGAGAGCGGGACCATTCGCGTCAAGGTCGGACTCGCCAGCAGGGACAACGATCGCTGCAATTTGCACCTGCGGATCGCCGACACCGGTTGCGGCATCTCTCCGCAGGCACTCCCGTTTCTCTTTCAACCCTTCTACCAGATCAATCAGGAAACCGAGGGAAGCGGACTGGGGCTCGCCATCGTGAAAGAATTGGTCGAACTCCTCGGTGGCCGGGTCTGGGTGGAGAGCGTCGAAGGCAGGGGTAGCGAGTTCCACTTCACGGCAGAATTCAGGTTCGATGCGGCCACGACATCACCCGAGACTGGGCATCCGCTTGCACCCGCCCTCGACGACTCGCCATAAGGGCCGGACATCCGCTACAGATTGGCCATGCCCAGCCTTGACTCCTTGCCGGCAGCCCGAGACCCGCGCGACTCGCGCGATCTGAAATCCGGCACCATTATTTCCGATCGCAACGGTTACTACGACAGCCAGAACATCGTGGCCGTCGAGGTCGCCGATCAGCAACATCCGACTCTTTCGGTCGTGCTTCACCATTCGGAAAATCGCGAGGGCGGCCCGGGCTTGCGGCTCTTCGGCTCGCGGAGCTTCGATCAGGGAAGAAACTGGACGCCGCTCGCTGCGATCGAGCCTGACCCCGAGCGCCAATCGCACGACGGCTACCAACTCGTCCAACGGCGTCCGGGACGACCCGACCGCATCTTCGTTTTCTACGGCTGCAACTCCGGGGCGCACCCCGCGGGCAAAACCCTCTCTCGCACCGATATGCAGCTGGACGAAGGATACTATTTCCGCTTTTCCGACGATGCTGGTGCGAGTTGGAGCCACCAGCGCGGCGTCGTGCCCGTGCGACGCACGCGGATTGACCGTGCCAACCCGTGGGAAGGCCGCACGATGGGGATGTTCCTCTGCGACAAGCCATCGATCATCGATGGCGCGGTCTATATGGCCTTCCAGAAAACCCCCGATGGGGCTGGCGAAACGGCTCACTCGGAGGTTTTTTTCCTTTGCAGCAAGGACTTCCTGCACTGCGAGGATCCCACCACGGCAACCTGGAAGACTCTACCCGAGGGCGATGCCGGCCTATGCGCTCCCGGCGGAGCGCTTGCGCTGGGCGAAGAACCCCATGTGCTCTCGGTGGGAAAAATTCCGGGCCGTCTCTTTTCTCTGTGGCGCACCGAGACGGGAAAATTGGCGGCCTCCTATTCGAGCGACAGCGGCAAGCATTGGGAGCCCAGCTTCTGGTTGAACTTTGACGGTAAACCCCGGCCGCAAAGTCCATCGGGATATTTACGCAACCCGCGTGGTGCGATCACGCCCTGCGAACTCCGCACGCCATCGGCAACCGCAGGCAGCGAATACGCGCTCCTTTACTATAATAATGGCCGCACCGAACGGTCGGGATATTGTGGCCGACGCGTTTTATGGTTGACCACAGGGCGCTCGACCGACGACGGCCATATCTGCTGGCATCAACCGGAAATCGTCCTTTGGTGGGATGGGCCCGGCTACGAGGAACGTGACGACTGGAACGAGGAATGGTCCATCGTTGACGGCCCGGGATATGCCGATTGGCTCGAAGACCAGCATGGCCGCCTGTCCTTTGTGCAGTCCAACAAACTCGGCGTCCGCTACCATATCGTCGAGCCGCGCTTGCTGGAGTTGCTCCGACACCAGCCCGAACTCGATGAGCTGCCCTCGGAAGCCAAATCTCTGGATGTCCAACCCGACTCGCCTGTTTCAGGCGCAGCGCGCGCTGCCTTAGATGCGCCGGCGCTCGTCGACATCCGATCGCGCGGCGGCTTCACGATCATCCTGCAACTGCGCGGCAACCGAAAGAGCCTGCGACCGGGTGAATCAATCATCGAGGCCTGGTCCACCATCACGGCCGCTCGCGGCGAGGGACCGACCGAGAAGACCCTCACGCGGGGCTATGCGATCCGCCTGACCGAAGATCTCGAAGTCGAGCTCCTCCTGCGTGACGGCTGCGGCGAAGACGTTCATCATGCCTCGAATGCGTCGGGACATCCCGAGATCTGGGACGAGCAGTCGCATACGATCGCTTTCATATGCGACGGAGGTCCGCGCATCCTCTCGACCGTCGTCGACGAGACCCTGGATGACGGCGGCCACACATCCCAAGGTTGGTCTTTTCTTCCGAAAATGCTCGGCGACCTCGGCGGTGACGAGCTGGTCCTGTGCGCCGCGTTCGGCGGCCAGCTGGAGAGACTTCTGGTGTACGACCGCCCGCTGACCACCAGCGAAGCGATCAGTGCCAGCCGCGCGCTAAGGAGTCCGACTCCACTCAAACCCCGACCGACCTTGTAGATTCTCGTCGCAAGAGCAGGTGCAAGCCACCCCGAAGTTACGCTAGGGTGAGAGAATGCCAAGTCCCGAATACACCGCCGTCCTCGCCCTGATGGGCGATGCCTCGCCCTTTGCCCCTGGTGCCGAAGTGTCTGTTCTCCGCGAGGGCATGGAAGCCATGATGGGTGCCATGCCAGCGCCTGCCGGCATGAAGGCCGAACCCATCAGCGCCGGCGGTGTTCCCGCAGAATGGATTTCATTTACCGACAGCGACACTTCCCGCGCCCTGCTATATTTGCATGGCGGCGGCTATGCGATCGGATCGATCGCGACCCATCGAGCGCTCGCGGGACGCCTCGCACGTGAGCTTGGCTGCCGTGTGCTGATCCTTGACTACCGACTCGCCCCCGAAAATCCGCACCCCGCCGCAGTCGAGGATGCTTTGGCGGCCTGCCGATTCCTGCGCGACAGCGGCATTGCCCCTGACAAGACCGTCATCGCCGGAGACTCAGCAGGCGGTGGTCTGACGGTCGCGACGCTATTGGCGCTGCGCGATGCCGGAGAACCTCTACCGGCGGCAGCCGCAGGCCTCTCCGCATGGCTGGACCTCGCGGGCACCGGTCCCTCGAATACCGAAAAGGCCGCGGTCGACCCCGTGGTCACCATGGAGGGTCTGCTTGAGATGGCCGGTTGGTATCTCGGCGAACAAGCGGCCGCGGACACCCCTACCGCATCACCCCTTTACGCTGACCCATCTGGCCTGCCGCCGCTCCTGCTGCAGGTGGGCGAGGCGGAAGTCCTCCGGGATGATTCCACCCGCTTTGCGGCAAAGGCCAAGGAGGCCGGCGTTTCCGTGCAGCTCGAAGTCTGGCCCGACATGGTCCATGTCTGGCACGCCTTCGGTGATGATGTCCCGGAGTCACGCGACGCGGTTGCCGGTCTCGCGCAGTTCCTCAACAAGCACGTGTCGACAAGCTAGAAGCGAAACGCCGCCCAAAATGAAACTGCATGAGGATTCCTTTCGCCGCGGAGATGGCGCTCCCGCGGCCTACTCGGATTCAATCCAGCGCATCCGTCGGTAGTCAAACCCCTCGGCTCCGTCCACCGGCAGTTTCACGACCTCAAAATAAGGCGACAAATCAAAATCTCGTGGCGTTATGAGTTGCGACTTCTTATGCTCGAACAAACCCGAGTAGGGGCGCCGCCAGACCCGCAAGGGGGACCACGCACTCCGGGATTCCGGCGGTTCTTGCGCGAGAAGGTGAGGCAGGATCGGAAAGCCCACATCCTGAAAGGCCTGCGCAATCAAGCTCGAGCAAATCACCTCGTGGGTAAGTTCGCTGGTCGCCTCGAGCGCCTTGCGACGGAATCGTGCCGGAATCAATTCCACCGGAAATAGATAACGCGCCAACTCGAAGACTTGCCGCACATTGTAGCGGGAGCCGAGCTGGCTGACCGTTTTGCCAACGACCGTTTCAAGGTCCTCCTGACGAAGTCCAACCGGGCGACAGATCCGCAGATTGAAACCGTCGTAGCGCGACAAGGGGCTCAGAGTCACACCTTCCCCAAGGACAGCCTCGATCAATAAATGGTTGTCGCCCGCCTCACGCGACGCGGCGACTCCAGGAGGGAGGCTCTCCGGGAGCCCCTTTACCGGCGAGCCCAAATAGAGCGCGGCATGAGACCAGGAGCTTTGGGTCAGAAATTTGATCACCTCACTGACCCGCTGATTACCCTCCACCAGCAGCACATCGCCGCGACGCAAGGTGCGTCGGAGCATCTCGGGATTGACCGGCGGACCCGAGGCTTCTCCTTCGCGAGGTCGGGTCAGGTAAGCTGCTCCCCAACCAAAAGCCTTCGCGCGCAGCCAATTCACCCTCTTCCTTTATTGGCCTCTCCGTTCATTCACAAGATCAGCGGCAACGGGCTTGGCGCCGACATCTGGCCGCCGGAAGGCTCTCTGAACAGAGCGAAATCGGACCAAGTTGGCAGTGTTACCGGACTCAGGCAGCGAGCCCGCGCCGTGCACGGCGGTCGGCATTCGCGAGGTAGGCCTCGTAACCCATATTGAGATCGAAGAATTCGGTGCCGTCGAGTTCGATGACTCTGCTTGCGAGCGACTGGACGAATTGGACATCGTGGCTGGCGAAGACCATGGTCCCGTCGAACTTCAGGAGGCCATTATTCAAGGCAGTGATCGATTCGAGATCAAGATGATTCGTCGGTCCGTCGAGCACCATCACGTTCGGCGCCTGCAGCATGATACTCGCCAGCATACAGCGGACTTTCTCGCCGCCCGAAAGAACGCGGGCACTCTTCTCCACCTCGTCGCCACTGAAGAGCATCCGACCCAGGAAGCTCCTGACGAAATTCTCCTCCTGATTCTCGGTGAACTGGCGCAACCAGTTGGTCAGATTGAGATCGGTATCAAAGAACTGCGTATTATCTTTCGGAAAACAGCCCAGATTGACGGTGTGGCCGCGTTTCACTTCGCCCGCGTCGGGCTCGCGCATTCCCGCGAGTACTTCGAGAAGCCCCGTCACCGCCAAATCACTGCCGACGATCGCGATCCGCTCGCCCTTGCTCGCCGTGAAGCTCAAATCCGTGAACAAAGGCTCTCCATCAACGGAGAGGCTGATCTTGTCGATCGCCAGAACCTCTTTCCCGAGCGGCTTTTCGCCCGACGGAAATTCCACCCAGGGATATTTTCGGGATGACGGCTTGATCTCGTCGAGCGTGATCTTGTCGAGCAGGGACTTCCGAGAGGTCGCCTGACGCGACTTCGATGCGTTGGCACTGAAGCGCTGGATAAACGCCTGCAGCTCCTTGATCTTGTCCTCTTTCTTCTGGTTCGCCTGCCGACGCTGATGCAGAGCCATTTGGCTCGCCTCGTACCAGAAACTGTAGTTCCCGGTATAAATCTCGACTTTTTGGTAATCGATATCTGCGATGTGAGTGCAGATACGATCGAGGAAGTGACGGTCGTGCGAGACGACAATTACGGTATTTTTGAACCCGTAGAGAAACTCTTCCAGCCACAAGATCGAGTCGACATCGAGGTGGTTGGTCGGCTCATCGAGCAGGAGAATATCGGGATCGCCGAAAAGAGCCTGCGCGAGCAGCACACGAACCTTCTCGTTATCGGATAGATCCTTTACCAAACGACCGTGCCGCGCCTCCTCGATCCCCAACGAGTTCAGTAACTGGCCGGCGTCCGACTCCGCGTTCCAACCATCGAGGTTACCAAACTCCTCTTCGAGTTCTCCGGCGCGAATCCCGTCTTCATCCGAGAAGTCCGGCTTCGCGTAAATCGCGTCTTTCTCGGCCATGACCGTGGATAAACGTTGATGCCCCATGATGACCGCTTGCAGCGCTTCCACATCGTCGTACTCGAAGTGGTTCTGCTTGAGCATGCTCAACCGGAGGTTTCCCGGGACCGTCACGGCTCCCGAACTGGGCTCCTGCTCTCCCGACAAGCAGCGAAGAAAGGTGGACTTCCCCGCGCCATTGGCGCCGATCAGACCATAGCAATTGCCCGGTACGAACTTGGCGTTCACATTCTCGAAGAGGATGCGCCCGTGAAAATCCAGGGTAAGTTTCTCGGCAAAGATCATCAGTCGTTCTCCTCGGGCACGCCGATGCTTAGTGCTGGAGAGCCCAGTTCTCAAGCTGGGCACAGAAAATTCACTGTTGGCGGGGCTTGCGAGAGCCGAGCTGAAAGCAATTCCAGGCCGAGCACCGCCGCACGGGATCCTTGGCCCGCCCGAATTCGGGAGGGCGCGGGATGGCATCACCTTCCCGCGCCAGATACGCCCAGCAAGGATGTTTTTTCGCAAATTCCTCAAATTCGCGCTCTCGGGGCTGATCTTGCTCGCCGGCTTCCTGTGGCTCATCCAGACACCCTTCGGGTTTCAGCACGTCCTGACCCCCGCTCTGAGCCTCGGCGGCATCGGGACTCTCGATGCCGCTCATGGTCGCCTCGACCTTCGCGGCAAGCTGGTTCTCACTGACGCGCAGTATCGATACGAGGAAGCCGGAATTGAAGCGTCCCTGCAGTCCGGCTCGATTGCGATCGACCTCCTCTCCCTCTTCGGGAATGCGCCGATCGCCATCGAAAGCGTCGAAATTCAGCAAGGAACCCTCGTGCTCACGGATGCCCCGGCCGAGAGTGCGTCCCTGAGTGAGGCAAACCCGGTTGCTCCAGAAGCGGAAGCAAACACCACCAAAACAGCCCTCCGTCTGCCCTTCAGCGTCGGCCTTGGGGTTCTTTCGGATTTCACATACCGACAAATCCACCAGAGCGGCGACACCGTGATTGAGGCAGAATCCCTGCGCCTGGAAGATCTCGAAGCGGGAAAGCAGGGATCGCTCACAAGCCTCCTCCACTGGCGCAATCAAAACGCCACAGGCACGGGGGCCCAGGTCCACGCAGAGATCAAGGCCCAACTCTCGCTCAATGAAAGGAACAACCCGCGGAACTGGAAGCTTCAGGTTGAAGCGAGCCAAGGCTCCGGGGGAGGCAACGGAAAAGAAGCGATCAAAACTCTGAACCTCGCGATTCAGGCACAACACGATGGAGAGGACCACCTCAAGGCCGAAATGAAGCTCTCCGGCAAGGAATCCGGCAAGCAATTTGGCAGCCTCAGCGGCGAAATCATCTTGTCCGGATTGGCCAGTCCGTCCCTGATGCAATCACTCCACCTCGACACGAGTACCGAAATTGATCACCTCTCCCTTGGGTCGGTCTTGTCCTTTCTCCCCCCCTCGCCCTCGCGCCCAAAGATCCTGGGGGAACTCGACGGTTCGATTCAAGCCGTGGGCACCCTTGCAGGCCCGCTGGATATCAAGACCGAGGTCGCTATCGAAGGGCTGCGGATCGAGGGCAGCCCGGTAAGCGCTCGCGAGTTGAAGATCGGAATCACAGCCAGTTCAAAGCTCGAGAAGGGAGGCGATATGCTGGAGATCGCCGAGCTCAAGATTAAACTGGGCGAAGGACACCTCAAGGCCCGCGGTTCCGCTTCTCCGCAAACCTCGTCATTTTCGATTCAGATCGAAGCTCAAGAATTTCCGGTCGCAACGGCTCTCGCACTTGGCGGTCTCGATACCGCCAAGGAGTTCGGTGCCCTCCCCCTGAATGGAGAGATCAAGGTTCAAAGCGACGCGGACGCGAGCCTCACTCTGAGCGGCAGCAACAAGTTGGCGGTTCTTTTGCCCAAGGCGAAAACGCCGGAGTTCTTCATTCTGAAAACCGAGCTCCAGAGCAAAAAAGATGGTTCGATCACCACCGCCATCGAGGGAACGAACCCACCGCATGCAGGCAATTTTTCGATCACGGCAACCATCGAGAAGACGACCGAAGTCACTGTGAACATCAAGGACATGAACTTGACCTCACTTGTGCAGCCCTTCCTCGATGCCAAGCCGATCGATGAGGAGGCGCCACCGCCCATCGAAAAAATTCCCTTGCCGGAAACCGTCGCGGAAAAACGAGCCACCAAGGCCGACCCGCTTCTCGTTCACCTGGACATCGATCAATCCCGCTACCGCGATGTCCATGTCGGGAAGATGAAAGCCGAATTCAGCCGGACCGTGGATAAAATCCACGTCGAGGTTACCGGTAGCGACGTGTCGAAGGGCGATATTGACTTCCAAATCGACAGCTCCGAAGTCGGCGCCGACCGACTCCAGTGGAAAGGCTCGGGAAAGGGAATCCGACTCCAACCACTGATGGACGCTTTCGCCGGGAGCACCACTGTCGGGGGAAAGCTACAATTTGAAACCAGCGGACTCTCGCGGGAACCGATCCCTGCACCGGCCATCGACGGATTAAACGGGTCGATCAATTTACACCTACGAGATGGCAAGCTGGAGGGGTTCAAAGCTCTCGACCTCTTGGCCAAAGCGACCGGGATCAACCTGATGGGCGCTTTCGCGTTCTCCAAACTTGACGGTTCGATCGAGATCGAGAGCGGAACAGCACGGATCAAGGATCTTCAGGCAGGCGGCGCCATCGGCAATATTCAAGCCTTCGGCACGGTCGATCTCAAAGGGCCCGGGGCGATCGATATGAAAATCAATCCACGCGTCGGTCCATCGGTCGCCGGCCTACTGAAGGGTATCAAACCGATCCATGCGATCCTCGGGACGGCCGAGGGCCTGTTGTCCCTGCCGATCAATATCGCAGTCAGCGGCCCCTTTGCGGACCCAAAATATGCCGTAGTCACCCAAGGGGCGGGCGAAGCCGTATCGAGCCGCGGGGGAAAACTCGTCGGTCAGATTCTTGACGGCGTCACGCTTGGCGGTTCTTCGGCTCTGCTCGGTGCCCTGCTGCCCTCCAAAAAATCGGAAGAGGCAGCGGCGGCGCCACAAGCAGGAACGAACAGCGAAAAACCCGGCGAAGCCTCACAACCCTGAGCGACTTCGCCGGCACGACCGCGGTCGGTTCGCTTCGAGAACCTATGCGGAAGTCGACTGTGCCGCCTCCTCGCGATGAACATGAATATCCTGCTGCGGGTAAGGGATCGAGCAACCAGCGGCTTCGAGCTTCTCCTTGAACTCACGAAGAAGGTCGGTCTTCAGGACAAAGAAGTCTTTCGACTCGCACCAGCAACGAACCAGAATATTGACCGAGGAGTCGGCCAACTCGACGACACCGAGGAATGGCGCCGGATCTTGCATGACGCGGGCGTCGGCCTCGAGGACTTTGCGCAGAGTGTCCATCGCCACACCGATATCGTCATCGTATCCAATGCCCATGGTGATGTCGTGACGGCGCGTCGTGTTGGCCGAGAAGTTCCGGATCACCGCACCGTAGACATTCGAGTTCGGGACAATGATCGCCACGTTATCCGGTGTGTGGAGAAGAGTGGTAAAGAGCGAAACCTCGATCACGCTTCCGGTGACCCCACCGATGTCGACGAAATCGCCGACCTTGAACGGACGAAAGATCAGAAGCATCACTCCGGAGGCGAAAGAGGAGAGCGTCCCCTGCAACGCCAAGCCAATCGCAACCGTTGCGGCACCGAGCACCGCGATCAGGGAAGTCGTCTCGATTCCGAAAAGATTGAGGACTGCGATTATCGTAACGGCAAGAGCCAGGTAGTAAGCCATATTGCTGAAGAATGGCACGAGCGTCGCATCGACTTTGCCGCGCTCCAACGCGCGTCGGGTCGTTGCCGAAATGCGACTCGACAGCCACCAGCCGATAATCAGTACGCCGATCGCACCCAGGACCTGAAGTCCCCACTGCGAAACCAAATCCACCATCTGCCCTGCGCCCTGACCCAATAATTCCTGATACTCTTCCACTTTCAACCTCCTGGACTTACGTCCTCAAATCACTGAGCAAGCCTCCGGGACGAAGCTCCGGAGTCAAGCGAATTTCCATACCCGCAGACATTGCCCTGCGGAAATTATTTGCGGGCGGTGTAGCTGAACTTCTGTCCACCCACCGTCGCCTCGTACATCAGCCCACCCTTGGCGACCGTGAATACGGCCATTCCCTTGGTCCAACCCTGGCCCACATTCGTCGCTGCCGAATTCGAGGCGCTCGCGCGGGCCTGGAGGCCCACGCTCAGCTGCGTCATCGAGGTATCTCCGACATAATTCCCGCCAGCATGGACCCGACCGCTTCCGTGAGCCCCGCCGATGACAAAGCCGCCTTTGCCGACGGTGGGAAACAGCGCATAGCCGTACGCCTTGGAAAAATAGGCCTCACTCTGGCCCGCCTCCTTGAATACCCTTAAAGCCTTGGAATAGGTATCGTCAGAAGCAGCGCCTGAAGACGCCACGCTCAATGTGGCCAGAACCAGTAAAAATCGTGTCAGAATCTTCATGCGCTACTCTCCTCAAGCAAATTGGACATCGAACAGGATCCTTGAGACACAATCTCGCTGGGGTCATCACAGCGGTCCGTGGAAATCATGAAAAAATTGTTTTTCAAGAAAAAAAAGTTAGGGCCCAGGGCTCGAAAGCGCCTCTCCCTGACCTTCACGCTTTTCCTGCTGGTACCATTCGCCACCCTGTCACTCAAGGATGCAGCCGAGGCGCAGTTCGCGACGCCCCCCGCTCCGCTGCATTCGTCAGCCCCCACGCCCTCGCCGATCGCGCCGATCTCCGTCGCCGAGATCCTGCTGGGCTGGGATCAGCTGCAGACAAAGCTGCAGGATCTCCGCACGACCGCAGGCGAGTCCGATATTGCCAACGAGGTGGCCGGGAGTCTCGACGACCTCGAGGCCGCCCTGCCCGATCAGGCCGAAGAGGATTGGGAAAAGATCACTGTCGAGACCTCGCCGGGAAATATCGACAACTTTGAAGCCAAGTGGATGGGTATCCGAGACAATCTGAGTGGTTGGAACAAGCAGCTGTCGGATCGCATTAAAAAACTGACCGACGGCATTGATCAGGTGGCAACGCTGGGCGGCCCCTGGCATGTCACCGGTCGCGAAAAGGCGCAACTCGACCCCCCCAACCAGCAAGCTGTGTCCGATGCGCTTCAGGCGCTCCAGGGGACAAAGTCCCTGCTCGAGGCCCGCCGCGCTGAAGTCCTGACGTTGCAGGAACGGGTGACGGCGCTCCTCGACTACCCCCGTACCGTCCTCGAACAGACCGCTACCGTCCGCAAGGAACAATCGCAGAACCTATTTATTCGCGAGAGTGCTGCTCTCTGGAACCCCGTGGCCTACTCGAAAGACGTACGTCCCGAAACCTACACAAAACCCTTCAAAGGGCTTCTTGCCTACCTCGAGAAGGACCGCACCGGCGTCCTCGGCTTCATCCTGCTGGTTGTGATTCTGGCTGCCGCAGTCACGGCGTTGCGACGCTTTGCCCTGAATGAGTTGGGGCATGAACCCGAAATCGAGAAAATCCTTCGGGCGCTTTCGCGACCGATCTCCGGCGGGTTGCTGCTGGCCATTGTTGCCATTCCCTGGCTGCTCCCGGACCGCCCACCTTCCGCGGTCAGCTTCACTTGGGTCGCCCTGACAGGCCCGATGATTCTCTTCTTGTCGCCCTTGGTGGGCCCTGAGGTCCGGAAGACACTCTACGCGCTTGGCTTATGGATGCTGATCGATGCCCTCCGGACCTTCATGTTTCCCGTCCCGCTAGCGAACCGCCTGTCGCTGCTTGGCGAAGGGCTGCTAGCGCTCTTCATCATCGGCTGGACCCTGCGCCGCCACTCCCATCCCGATGAATGGCATGCCGGACGCGACCAGGGACTCCGCGCCGCGTTTGTTCTGATCTCGGTGGCGATCGGGGCAAATATCGCCGGGAACGTGACCCTGGCCCAAATGCTCACCGAAGCGACGCTCTTTACCGGGATCTCGTTTATTGCGGTGGTGGCCGTTCCGCAGATTTTTCGCTTCTGCCTGCTGGTCAGCATGCGCTCCGAGACGGCACGGCAGTTACGTATGGTTCGGCGCCATGAGACGGCGATTCGCGAACGCCTGACCGATGTCGCGACCAAATTTCTCTGGCTTCTGTGGGGGTGGCTGATCCTCGCCCGCTTCCGCATCGCCGATATCTTCGCCAGCTACGGGCACAAGATCATCGACTACCCCATCGGGATTGGCGGTTTCGGACTATCACTGGGCGATATCTTGAGCGCGGGCCTGGTCCTGTGGGTCTCCGTCTACCTCTCCCGACTGATTCGCTTCGTTCTCGACGAGGACGTTCTACCACGCGCCAATCTCCCGCGCGGCGTGCCCTACGCGACTTCCGTCCTGACCGGCTATATCGTGATCGTGCTCGGAGCCCTGTCCTCTGCTGCCGCCGCCGGAATCGACATGAGCCGATTCGCCTTGATCATCAGCGCCCTCGGCGTCGGTATCGGTATCGGCCTGCAGGATGTGGTGAATAATTTCGTTTCCGGAATGATCCTGCTCTTCGAGCGCCCCTTGCAGGTTGGCGATACCGTCGACGTCGAAGGAACATTGGGCACAGTGAAGAGAATTGGCCTCCGCTCCAGCACTTTACAGACTTTCGATGGTGCCGAACGCGTGGTGCCGAACTCGCGATTCATCAGCCAGGAGTTCACCAACTGGACACTCTCGGACAACTCACGGCGCATCGAAATTGCCATCGGCGTCGCCTATGGCACCGACCCGGTGAAGGTTCTGCAAATCCTTCAGAAGATCGCACAGGAGCACGAAGGTATCCTCAAGGCACCGCCGCCGACCGCAATCATGACCGGCTACGGGGAGAGCTCCTTGGACTTCTCGCTTCGGGCGTGGACGACGCGAAACGATCAATGGGTGATCATTCGCAGCGAATTGCTCATCACGATCGGCAACGCCTTGCGCGAAGCCGAAATCGAAATTCCGTTCCCCCAACGAGACCTGCATATCGTGGAGCCGTCTAAAGAGTAATCGAAAGCGCAACGTTGAAGTAAAAGCTGTTGGGAATCGCATCTTCGGAAGGCTGATTGTTGTAGTCGTTCTTGACCGAGAGTTTGAAGTTCAGATGCGACGTCAGAGGTAGCGTCGCCGCGGCCTTGGCCTGAATCAGATAATTATTTGACCAATCCGTCACAGACGGGCGATAACTGATACTTCCGCTCAACTCCGCATCCCAGGGCAGCTCCCAGTCGCCCTCGATACCGAACGAAAGAGCGGCATAGCTATCGGTGCAATCGACCCCCGGATCGGTGCAGCTATTCGGAAAGTACCGCTCATAAATCCAGCCGGTACCTAACTTCGTACTCAAGCTGGCATCATCCGTATCGATGAGGTCATAACCTACGCCGGCCACCGGCTGGGTGCGCAGGCTCAGGAACTGAATCGCATCATAGGTCGCCTGAATTTCACCAAAAAGGAAAATTGGTTTCTTGATATCGTAGCGAACGCCGAAACGACCATCGATTTCGTCCTGACTTTTCGTCGGAGCCTCCCCCTTATTTTTCTGACGGCCCGAGCGGTAGCTGGCCAAAAGGTCAATCTCGAGATCGCCTTTCTCTCTTTTTCCGCCAACCGAGATCAGAAATTGCGATGTATCTGTCGTTGCCTGGGTCGCCGTGATCCCGAGGTCGAGGTTCCCCGACCAGTAACGTAAATAATTGCCCAAAAATGCCGAGACAAAGTTTGCCGCCGGATCAGCGACACTCCATAATTCCGAAACCGGCACCTGAATCGTCGGTTCGTTTTCCTGTGCAACTTCGAGAGAGCCATCGCGGATACCCAACAGGACGCCGGTCGCGCTATTGGTGGTCCCGAAAACGACAAAGCGCGGACCATCGGTCTGCAGGTTCGTCACGTCGTCCAGATCAATCACGACCGTCTCATCGATTGCGTCAATCTCGAAGGTGACGTCGCCTTGGCGCATTGAATCGAGTGTCCCGAGATAGCTCCGCCCCTTGGTCTCCAAAAGGTCGGCACCGGCGGGCAACACCCCGACCGCAAGAAAAAATGTCGCCGCCCCCGCTATCCCCCACAACTGCCTTCTCATGGCTTCCATTCCAAGATGTCCCGACAGCGCTTGTCAAACCGTTCCGAGTGGACGATCCGCCAAGTCAGCGATAAGAGAATGTATGCGAATCCGAAAAATCCCGACCTCAAAATTGGCCCAACGCTTCTGCCGCCTGATGACCATACTCTTCCTCGCGGCGGGAACTTCGGCGATCGCCGCGCCCGCTACGCCGGGATTCAACAACACGATCCCCGAGTCGCTTTTGACCCCCGATCGCGTCGATACACGAATTGGGACGCTGGAATTCTTCGACGGAATGCCCACGGAAAAGACCGTCGAGATCCTCTATGAAAACCTCGAGCTGATCCGAGGCACGGAATCGTTTCTGAATTTCGTTCCCGCTGCCTCCCTCGAAGGTCTACGCGCAGGTCTCGCCAGCATCGGGGTCAAGGCCGCCAACGACTGCGTGATCTTTGACGAACTCATGACCTCGGACTCACTCTTTCTCACGGGAAATACCGACACTGTCTATGCGACCTGTATTCTCAATACGGAACGCGACGGTCCCACCGTCGTCGAAATCCCGGCCGGTGCCGGCCCCGGCACCGTCAACGATGCGTTCTTCCGTTTCGTTGTCGACATGGGTGCCCCGGGACCCGACCGCGGCAAGGGGGGGAAGTACCTGATTCTTCCGCCGGACTACGAGGGCGAGATCCCGGACGGTTATTTCACGGCCGTCTCCCCCAGCAATGTGAATTTCCTTGTTTTGCGGGGCTTCCTCAAAGACGGCAAGCCCGACGCCGCCACCAAGATGTGGAAGGATGGTCTGAAGATCTATCCGCTTGCCAAGGCCGGCAAACCTCCGACCATGAACTTCATCTCGGGCACGGGCGATCAGGTCAATACGATCCATGCCAATAACTACGAGTTCTTCGTCGAGATCGACGACGTGATTCAGCGTGAACCCATTGAGTTCCTCGACCCCGAGTTGCGCGGACTTCTGGCCAGTATCGGCATCGAGAAAGGCAAGAAGTTCGATCCGGATGCAAAAACCAAAAAAACCCTGACCGAAGCCGTCGCGATCGGCAACGCAACGGCTCGAGCTCTGGTCTTCGACCCGCGATCGGAGACCATCAGGATCTACAAGGACAAACAGTGGTTCGTCGCCTTTGACGGCGCGGACTACCGCTGGCTGCGCGACGGTGGCAAAGGCGGTCGCAATCTCGATGCCCGCACGGTCTTCTTTTATATCGCGACCGTCAACACCCCCGCCATGGTGTTGCAAATGATCGGAGCGGGGTCGCAATATGCCCTGTCCGCACGCGACTCCGAAGGGGACTATCTCGATGGCGCGCAAAACTACAAGCTGACCCTGCCGGCCAATATTCCGGCCAAGGACTTCTGGTCGGTGGTGGTCTATGACCCGCAGACTCGCTCGATGCTGCAGACCGAGCAACCCTACCCCAGCAAAAACAACGAGAGGAACAGGGACCTCGTCTCCAACCCGGATGGGACCACCGATATCTATTTCGGCCCCAAGGCACCTGCGGGCAAGGAAGCCAACTGGATCGCCACCGTCCCCGGGAAGGCCTGGTTCTCGATCCTGAGGCTTTATGGCCCGCTACAGAGCTGGTTTGATCAAACCTGGCAGCCCGGCGATATCGAAAAGATCAGCTGAGCAAATCACTCCGGCATCCTGCGATCGGGGGATGTATCCTGCGATCGCAGGATGGAGCGGGAGGCTCCGGCGCAGCGGAGCTCAAGCGGGAGTCACGCGGGCCCTCCCCGAGCCCGCGTGAATTTCGGCCACTCAGCCAGTCGTTTCATCAGGCCGCGTAAACCACCAGGCCCAGGCGACAAAAAGCAATTGGAAGGGCAGACGTACGATATTGACCGTCGGATTGCCGGTGCCCGGCCCCTCGGGGCCCACATTCTCGAGAAACATATGCATGTTGGCCGGGAACACAGCGATCGCCAGCGCGATCGCACCCCAGGCCGCGTAGATCCGCGTGCGCGGCTCGAGCAAGTAGACGCCGATGACGATCTCTGCCAGCCCGGAAAGAACATTCAGCCACTCCGGATTCGGTAGACCCGGGGGGATAATGTTGACAAAGAAGTCAGGTGAGAGCAGATGCGCGAACCCCACGTAGCAGAGGTTGGCAGAGAGAAGGTAGAGAAAGATTCTTTTCACTCGCGACATACCTCTATGTGCCCGAAGCGATGACGGGAATCCAGCAAAAGGGATTGAGGATGATCCAAAAAAGAACCTTTAAACTCCGCAGGCACTGGATTCTGTTCCTGAGCCTCGTGCTTTGGGGCGCTTCTCCGGCTTTCGCCGACGACTTTGCACTGCTGGTCTACAATACCCATGGGCTGCCGAGCTGGATTGCCGGCGACGATCCGGAATCCCGATTCCCGGTGATCGGCACGCATGCCGACCGCTATGATCTGACCCTGCTGCAGGAAGACTTCAACCATCATGAGAAGCTTCTCGAGGGCACCGATGCCAAGCGCATCGAGCGGGGCTCCGCGAGCCGGATGCCCTGGTGTGCTTTCTGCTCGGGCGATGGACTGACCACGATCTCGCGGCTCGCTCCCGGCTGGCAGATGGACACCAAGAACTATCCTTTTGCCACCTGCTCAGGCTGGCTCACGGGCGCAAACGACTGTCTGGCGACCAAGGGATTTCAATTGCTGCGCCTCATCTCACCTACAGGCATGCGATTGTTTGTGGTCAACACCCATATGGATGCCGGCAGCGACAGCGACGATCGCGAGGCCCGGCAGAGCCAGCTCGAAACCATGCGCGCGGTCCTCGAGCGCGAAGTCGGCGACCATGCGCTGATTGTCGCCGGCGACCTCAATCTGGATGCAGACAACCCGCTGGATCAAGCTCTGCTCAAATCGTTTACGCAAAGCCTCGGCTTGGTAGACAGCGGCGCACACCCCACAGCCCCCACGAGCTGGGAGATTCTGGACTATATTCTGGTTCGCAGCGGTGGGGACACCATTGTTACGGTACGAGAGGCCGGAGAAGACCGCGCACTGGTCCTGCGCGGCGAGCCTTTGAGCGATCATCCGGCCCTCTTTGCCCGATTTTCGCTGCAGCAGGCCAATCCCGCCCCTTGAGGGCTTTCGATCCCGGCGGATCTCTGCCAGAGAGGTTCCATGTCCAATCTTCGCGAAGCATCCGCCCGTATTGCCATGGCCCTTCTCGTCTTGCTGACAGCCGCCTGTTCCGGCTCCAGTCAGGACAACCGCAATGCATTCGATACCGACCAGATCCTCGACATCGCCCACCGCGGCGGCAATGAGATCGCGCCCGAGGCAACCATCGAGGCCTTCCGGACCGCTCTCGAGGTGGGCGCCGACGTGCTGGAGTTCGACGTGCGCACCACCAGCGACGGCATTCTGGTCGTGATCCATGATGACCGAGTAGACCGCACCACCAATGGTTCGGGCTACGTGAATGAACTGACACTGGCCGAGATCCAGGAACTCGACGCCGGCTATAACTACACGCAGGACGGCGGCGCGACCTACCCTTACCGCGGACAGGGACTCGTAGTCCCTCAGCTCGACGAGGTCCTGGCCGCCTTTCCGGGGGTGCCGGTGAATGTCGAGATCAAAAGCAGCGTCGCCCTGAGCGACATCCCGCAGCTCGCCGAAAGCCTTCGGGCCTACAACCGGGCAAACAAGGCGTTGGTCGCCTCCTTCAGCCAGGACCATATCAGCGCCTTTCGGGAGGCCGCCCCCGAGATCTGGACCGCATTCTCGCAGGATGAGGTCACTTATTTCTTTCTCATGACACCCGAGCTGGAAGAGAGCTACGAACCGCCGTCGCCGGCATTGCAGGTACCGCCTACATTTTCCGGCCTGACGGTTCTCACCCCGGACTTTGTGGCCAAGGCACGCCGCTTCGGATTGCGCGTCGATGCTTTCGATATCAACACGGCCGATAGGATCCAGGAGATGCTCGACCTGGGTCTCAACGGCATGATTACCAACGATCCAGCGCTTCTGCGTGAGATGATCGACGCGCAAAACTGAACCCGAACCTGCGCGATGTTCACCTTCGGCACATTGGGCGCCGCCGGCATCACCCCCGCCGCCTTGCTGCAACCGGCGGCAAAACACGCGGGTGTTGCCGTCACCCACATCGCGGCTCGCGACCGCAATCGTGCCGAGGGGTTCGCAGCAAAACATGACATCCCGGAAGTCATGGACGACTATGCCGCCGTGATCGCGTCTCCCGTGGACGCGATCTACGTGCCCCTGCCCCCCTCGGAACACGCGGCGTGGACTATCGCTGCCTTGCGGGCCGGAAAGCACGTCCTGTGCGAAAAACCGTTCGCCTTGTCGGCCGCCGAAGCGACCGAGATGGTCGAGGCCGCCAAGGATGCGGACCGCGTGTTGGTCGAGGCGTTTCACTCCCGTTAGCACTTTTACGGGGGATGACTCGGGACCACTCGGGACCACTCCAGACCACAGAGCGAAAGCCCCGAAGCCTATGAGCCTCGGGGCTTTCGTCGTCTGGAGTGGTCTGGAGCTATGTGGAGTCCGTGCAAGAGGCGTGCCAGAAGGAAAAGCGAAACTGGCACGGAATCGGTGCCAGTCTGTGCCAGAGGCGTGCCAGTCAATCTATGCTTGATGCTCTGTTCGGGAATCGCTCTGAGAGGCCCGCAGGTGATCCGCTGGCTGGGAGATCCTGACTGGATTCCTTCGTGGCGTACACGGGCGCTCAGGGCGTCGGAGAGGGTTCCTGGGGGTCGCGTTTCGGCTGCACTGGAGGGAATAAAGGCTGCCGCTTTCCCCTCACCCCCGCGGCAGGAGATTGATCTCCGGCTCGAGATTTTAATCAAGACTGCGATCCCGGGTACGGATCCATCTCAGCGCGTTAAAGGGCTTCGCCGCGGGCGCGAATAGCGGGAAACGCTGCCGGTGGCAGAATTGGGCTTGACGAATAGAGCGCCGCTGGGGCAAAAAGGGCCTTCATGTTTCCTACCGTCCACCAAGTCGGGGTCGTTCGCGTCGTCGGCAATCTCTGCGCGGGGGAGGCGAGGGGACCGTGAACATCAAAATCGGCTCGCTTCACGAGCATCCGGGCTTGGGACCGTCGATAACCACCTGAGGAAGAAGGCTACCCCTTGCGGCCTTCCTGGCCCACCTGCTGAGACGATGGCGTGCGCGAAACTCGGCTGGGCCGGAAGGCGGCATGAGATCAAGCCAGCAGAAATGCTGTTGTTCCTGCGGGGGGGGGCTGATAAACCTCGGTGCCCGAACCCCGTTGCATAAGGAGGCCGACATGACCAAGACGACGATCTGGACCCTGATTCTGAGCCTGGCGCTCACGAGCGCCGCCCTCGCCGCAACCGACGAGGAAAAGTGCGAGAAGAAGAAGCTTCTGGCGCTGGGCAAACGCGAACTGTGCCTCCAGAAGGAGCGAGCGAAGGAGGTCCTGGGCAAGACGCCGAACGTGGCCGGGTGCGCGGAGAA